>NZ_CP188189.1:0-4376 GCF_049949095.1 Acinetobacter sp. KB005
TTTTAAATTAATAATTTAATGTTCAGTAATTTGTTCAAAAAAACAGGTGTTTTTTGTAGTTAAGCTTTTGATAAATATGGTAAATAATTTGTTCAAGCAAATGTTCACAAAAACTACTTGAAAGTGACATTAAGTAACTGAAAAATATTAAAATATAGAGTGAACATTTATTGTTTTGTTTTAGAAAATTAAGTTCTCAAGGGAGATATGTCAAAACGGTCAGTTAATGTTCTTTGATTTGATAATTATTTTCGACAAAAGTTCTTAAAAATAGCAATTTTTAACATTTATCCGCTGAAATTTATTTATAAAGAAATAAGCTTTTAAAAGGATAAATAATGATGAATAAAGAGATTGTGAGTGATACCAATGTAGTGAAATTTCCACGGCCATGTACTTTGTGTGATGACAGAGAAAACGTACAGTTTTTTGCAGGTCTGATGTTGTGTGAAAAGTGCCAAGAAAATATCCGGATTACTAATCCTAATTTGTTTGCTGAAAAATTTTTTCTTAGAAAAAAAAGAATAGATTAAAAATAAAAAAAACCGACAAAGATGCCGGTTTTTTTTATTTCTTTCGAGCTACTTTTGCAAAAATTTCATCTAGTTCATCGATGGAAAGTTTACGATTAGGTAGAGAATGTATTTCAGAATTTAAAGCCTTTTCAATTCGGTTTCTGTCAAATAGTTGAGGCTTACTCTCTACTGATCTATTTGACCGGGTAGATACGATTGACATGGTTTACTCACAAATAAAATAAAAATAGATTGCTATTATTGTAGATAGTACGGAATCTTATCGTACAGAGACTATATATAGCCATTTTGTATGAAAAACAAGGGAATTTAAAAAAATTACAAAAAAAAAGCTTGACAAAGTAAAATTTAAATGTAAGATAACATTATTGAATAATTATAATGATATTTATTATTCCAAATTAGGAAATTCAATTTTTTAAATTTATTCTACGGTAATTCAAAAAATGTCTAAATTACATTGTTTTAATACATCTATTTTAGATTCTTCTATGAAAAATCGTTTTAGAGCTGCTTCTAGAGAAGAACCTACGATAGGAAAAATTGTGTATCGCATAGATGGTCTTATTTGTAACATCTTTGCCAACACTGGGACTGTTAGTTTTCAAGGTAAGACTGACATTTATACATCAAAGAACATTGAGGTAATAACTGAAATGATCCAATCAATTAACCGACAACATGAGGATAACTTATGAAGGAGATTTTATGGAACCGTGCGACGATGAATCGCCTTATGTAATTGAATATAGCGAAAAATTCGCTGAGCAATGGACAAACTTTCCCCTTGATATTAAAGGGATGATCAAGAACTTTATTGATACCTTTAGAGATCATGGATTACTTGATAATTTTAATCAGTATGAAGGCAAAATTTCTCACTCGTGGAGGAACTGCTTAACAGAAGAAGATACGGCATATGCCAGATCTAATAATTTATGGCATGTCCATATTGGATATCCAGAATTTGAGCCAGGTTTTAAATATTCTACATCAGACTGGGTTCTACATTTTGTTTGGGATAAGCTGAATAATCCTAATAGAATTGTTTTGGTAGATTGCTATAGCCATGAAACAAGTGATGGCAAATTTTATCTCCCCGATAGATCATATCTTGTGATGCCAGATTAATTGAATGCTCTAGACTTGTAGGGGGTCTAGGGCATCTTTACTATTTCAATTTTATAGTTCTGCTAAAATTAACATAATGCACGTTATACGAAATCAATTAAATATTTTGTTTTAATTCAATTTCTTATCGTGTTATTCAAAGCCTAATCTGTTGTGATTGGGCTTTTTTATGCATTTTTCACGTTCCACGCCTATTCTTTGATCATTTCCCCATGTTTTTATTCATCTAGATTAAACAATCTTGATTAATCATAGGGTCTAAAAAAACGACTCCAAAACCCCTTTTTCTCAGGCTCTGGTTCAATGTGCTCAGGCACAGGAATACGCTTATTTTTACTAGCCTCTGGTTCTTTTTGCATCATAGCTGTGACTTCTTCTTCATTTTCCTCTGTCATCTGAGTAGGCTCTGGGTCGACACACGTAGGGATATGAGGTTTTGGGGCCTCTAAAAGACGTTGCATAGCTTCAATTTGTTCTTGATAGAAAGATTCACGTTCTAATGATTGGTTTTCTCTAAGTAAAGCTTGATTCAATTGTTTTTCAAGTATGTCAACCTGTCGTTTTAATAAGTCAACTTCAGTCAAATTTTGACTGTTAGTTGATTGACTCAAGTTGACATCGGATACTTTACTTTGGGGTTCTCCAAATACTCTTAAAGCTTCTGAAAAGTCAATTAATCCATCAGAACCTTTTGATAAATTTCCTTTATTTATATGTGCATATATAGCTTGTCTTGAATATCCATACAGCTTAGCTAATTCTGAAACTGATAATTTTTTCATATTGTAAACTGGGGTTAAGGTGAGTTAATACTTTACTGTTAATTTGACAATGTCAATTTACAAACCTATTTAAATCCTAATTCTTTTAGATATGGAGAGTATTCTTTAATTTTTTTAGGATCTGTTAAGTCTCCAGAGATTCTAATTATAAAGTCATCATAGCTTTCACCAGCTTTACTATATTTTGATGCGAATGTGGGTTCATATGCTAACTTACCAGAGAACAAAAGAATCTGTTTATCTGTCAATTGGCCAATCAGTTCTAACTGTTCATTGCTTGCTTTAGAAATATTTTTAACTGATGTCTTAGGCTTAAATGAAAAACTATAGCCTGAGATTGATCGCCCAGTTTTATGCTGTTCAGACTTAACTTTGATATCTGTAAAAGTATTGATTTGGGATATAGCTATATCTAGAACTCTTCTTTTGAAATTATCTGAGCGCGTGTATTCATCATCCGCAATACCAAGTTGCTGCCTAAATTCTGAAATCTCAAATACTGGAGTTTGACCAGTGGTGCGCCAAGCAACTAATAGTTCGTAAAGTCTAGTTGCATATCTGCTTGTCAATTGACTTACTTGCTTTAATTCATAGCTAGTAAAGCGTTCTTCAAGCCTTGTAATTAATGGGACGACTGCTGGTGAAAAGATAAGACTTACAGATGCTTCATTATCAATATAGCTAATTTCGCTTACCCAACGGCTATGAGTAGTTTTTATATTCCCTTTGTCTGTTAAAGATTGATAAGTAAATCTCCTATCAAATAAGACCTTACTTGCCTCTTTCAAAACAGCATAAGCCGTATGTTTTTCTACACCGAAATTCTCAATATAGCTTGACGCATGAATTACCAACGCATCATTAGCATTGATTCCTTTACCTGTTTGTCTGGCTTCAATGATTGCTAATAGAACTAACCTTTGCTCAACTAAATCAAGGTTATAACTTGCATTAATTAAAGCATTATCTTTGACAACTAAGTCTTTCATTATTCTTATTACTACATCATAAAATAATGTAGTAATACTACATTAAATATTGGAGTAGTCAAATGGTCGATAAACGTAGTGATATAGGTCGATAAACGTAGTGATATGGGTCGATAAACGTAGTGATATGGGTCGATAAACGTAGTGGTATAAGCTCTTAAACCCTTATGTATAAAGGCTTACAGCAGGTCTAAAAGCATTTAAAAACTTTAAAAATAATTAAAAGCATTGGGAATGAAAAATTGCCCTTGGTTTTCGCTACGCTCAAACTCTATTGAATCTCGCTTTCGCTCGATTCGTGGGGCAATTTTTTAGATCATCCTGTTGTGACTTTGAGAAAAAGCAAAAGCAAGAGCAAAAGAAACTTGGAATTCGCTTCTCTCATAAAGCTTTTTTACTCGCTACGCTCGATCTAGGCCCAATTTTCTGCATGTGATTTACGCTTATTTAGATTTCACAGCCTAAAAAGCTGTTTTTCAGAGAGTCGAGGTGCGAATTTTGATACTCCGCTCGTAGACACTCGCTCTATTCATCCCGATTAGAAAAAAATAGCCTCTATTTGGCGCTCATTTGCGTTTTTTGACCTGATTACTCATTTCAATAATGGATTCTATGTCTTAAGTAAAAATGTGGCTGAAATCGCATGTGAGAGCGTTTTAACTTGGGTTTTATTTTTGACCTGTAGGCTAGAATTTCCGTTTATAGATTTTTCTCTTAGAAACACAATAGTCAGGATCTCTTTTGGCCAAGCACTATCTTTACTGTCAGTTAAGTCAATTAAATGGATTGGAAGCCGGTACATACCGGAAATTTTTGGTTCACACACCACGCATCTAAAGATGACAGCCTTCAAACCTTGATTAGACAAGGCATTCCTTTATTTTCTATAGTGAAGAATCTTGTTCAAAAAATTGGGCTAAAATCAAAGTAAGCTATTG
>NZ_CP188190.1:0-25893 GCF_049949095.1 Acinetobacter sp. KB005
ATGTTCTCTTAGACTTTGTATAACTGTGGCTTTATATTCATCAAAATCTATTTTTTTATTATCTTTAAAAGAATACTCATCAAAAAGTTGATAGTAAAAGTTTAAGAATTTTTCTTCTCCATTTAAATATTTATCCAAGCTATTATTTTTCAATGAGATGTCATAGCAAATGATATTCGATTGATCAGCTTCTACTTCTGAAAGCCAATGATCAAAAATAGAAATAGAAATGACCGTGTCCCACATAAATTTACTCAAATTACTAGAATTTTATAAGGATACATTAAGAGCTTTTCAGTAAAGTTGAAACCAAGGCTTCTTTGGCTTAGCCCCAATATATGCAGGACTAACTTTAATTGGTTCCTGACCTTTTTCACATTCTTGAACACCCCACTCACTAGGGCGAAAACGCGCATTTGGTCCATCGGGTTCAGGTTTACCAAATTCTTTTCCAATATCATAATCAATTAGTGGAATTTCAAGTAACACTATGTCTCCACGAGCACAGGCGATTTTAGGACGCTTTGTGTCGTAAACCCATTTACCATAACCATTTTCTTCATTAGGATCAAAGCGCATGACTGGACCTATTTGCTGATCCCACGCCAATTCCATTCGAGGAGGCTCCATCGCAGTTACCCACATTCCTGCGACTTGTACAGGATGAGGGAAACGTACAGCCTGTAATCCACGTAAACTCAGGGGTAATTGTGGCTCACCGTTGTCAAAAGCATCGTAACGACTAATTAAGCTCCCTTTGGGAATCAACAGTTCGCCATATTGTGCATCTTGAGATAAAACGAAATGACTACGACTTTCCTTGTAATGCTCTTTAAGTGCGATCTCATACTTTACCGATGCAGTCATATAAAATAAATAACCTGCCCATAGGTCACATATCAATGCCAATAGCATAATGAATAATGTCTTTTTAGAAAAAAACCTCACAGGCTTTTGAGCCTTATCTCGCCAAAAGAATAGTGCTTTCACCAATAGGCCTAGTGTTAGTACAACACCAATCAATGGAGTAATAAATAACAGAAAAATTGCAAAAAGAGAGAATGGTTGTACAGGTATCATAATTTTTAAATCTTTAATTTCATATTTTTCTTAGGCGGGCCGCTAAGAAAATTGTATATATGTATATTAAAAAATAGAAATGATTAGTCAACAAATTAAGTTGTTACAATACGAAAAAGATAAATCTTTTTGATGTTTAAAAATATATTAAATATATAATTAAAAGCTTATATAAACTTGCAAAAAATTAAATTTAAGAATGCTGTTAAAGTTTTTTATTTAAATTTTATTTTATAAACAATAAACTCCTTAACACTTCTATCAGGAACAATGAGTCATGGAAAAACAAGATAATATATCAATTGCTCATAGATATCTTTCTAATACCATTTCTAAAGTAACAAACCAGCCCACACATGAGCTAAAAAACAATAATCCTGTCGAAAATGAAAACTCTTTCTTCTTTGTACATGATTTTGGTACTTATGAATTAGAAGCCAAATTCAATTATTGTGATGGTTTTCCAGAAAAAATAGCTTTACTTATACATGGAGGCAACTCTGACTTAAGCTCTTTAGGTCCTTTAGAATATCTACTTAGAAGGGAAAATATTGGAACTCTTTCATTTAATTTAAGTGGGTTAAATAGTACCAGTAAAACAAAATCATCGTTATCTCAAAATATAAATGAAAGTATTGCTTTTTACAGTCTCTTAAAAAAGGTGGATATTGTTATTGGATATAGTTTGGGTGGTTATATTGCAATAAATTTAGCAAAAAAATTTCAAATAGATCAATTAATTTTATTATGTCCAGCTATATATTCAGATCAAGCAGTAAACAAAATTTATGGAAATGAGTTTAAGAATGAAATTTCTAAACCTTATAGTTTTTATTCATCATCAATTTGGCATTTTTTAATGGAGTATAAAAGAGAAGTATTAATAGTATATGGAGAATTGGATGGAGTAAAAACGGATGATGGAAAGTCGAAAGGATTTTATGAAATTAATGGTATGACTCAGTATTCTCCAATTCCCTATGAGATAGTCCAAACATTTAAAAAAATTTCTATCCGAAAAGCTAACTTTAATTTAATAATTGAGAAAAATAAAGATCATTACCTCTTAAAAAATATAAAAACTTATAATATTAAAAAAAATATTGATTTCTCAAAAAAGACAGACTAGTCTGTAGCGGAATTTTCAAGCATAATAAATTATCCATGAATCAAATAGTTAAGAACTTAGAAACTTATCATCTTCACCTTTCTTCCGAGATTTCTCATTTAATTAGTGAAATGTCATATGAGTTGGCGTTATTAGGAGGCCCAGATTCTTTATATGTTCAAGAAAAGATTCTGGCTTTTAAGGAAATACTAAGTGCAAAGTTAAATTCATATGAAAAAAGTATGATAGAAAAATATATTCATAGAGAAATACCTTACCTAGTACTTGAAGGGTTAAATATTAAAAAATTAGATCGTAGTAAAATTGATATTACTCAATCAACTCAACTACCACCCCTTGAAATACTCGAAAAAGATATAGATATATTAACATTAGCTTCTTCTGAACAAATAATATTGGCACTCCTTGAGGAAGATGCTTTTGCATTTGATATTGATAATGTGGGTAAAATCGTTAGAGTTGTTGCAAACTTAAAAGGCGGTGGAGCTACAAAAATTGAAAATGAGAATCCTGATAAGAGTTCACATTCAGGTATAGAATTAACTGCACATACCGAAGCTCCTTACCATACAGTTACTAAAGTTGTTAACAATCATTCACCAGCTCCTTCTTCCTTAATTTTGACAGCAAGATGGAATCCCTTAAATGAACCTACAAGTTTAATTCCAATATCAAGAGTATTAAGCCAGTTAACTATTGAAGAGATACTGGCTCTAACAACGGAAAGTTTTAATTTTACAAGAAGTGAAACATTTAACGAGGGCCAAGGATCTGGAGGAGAAAATGTTTCTATCCTAGAAGTAGATAAATATGGTTATAAAGCCATGAAATACAACTCCTATAGATTCACTCCAAATGAGAATACCTCTATAAAAATCAAAAATGCTTTTTATAAATTTGAATCAATTGTTCGAAAAACTAGTATTATTGATTCTATTAATTTAAATCCTAATACCGTTTTAATTATTAATAATAGTTTATGCTTACATTGTCGAGATACTATTAAAGATAACCGAAGAACATTAGTTCGTTTATTTGGTTATAGAAAAAATCTTGACTATATTGTACTGCAAAAAAATCCTCTTATTGTTAAAGGCTAATGAATTGAATTTTGAACTCCTACTTATCTTAGGCTTAGTGGCTATGGTAGCTGGATTTATTGATGCTATTGCAGGTGGGGGTGGCTTAATAACTCTGCCTGCTTTGCTTTTATCAGGGGTTCCTCCTGTAGCTGCAATAGCAACCAATAAATTGCAAGCTGCCTCTGCAACACTTTCAGCAACCATTAGTTTCGCAAGAAAAGGACTCATCGAGTGGCGTAAAGCAATCCCTATAGCTTGTATGTCTTTTTTAGGTGGAATATTAGGGGCACTTTCAGTTACCCTCATGCCTAAAAATGTACTTTTAATTATCGTTCCAATACTTTTAATTTTAGTAGCCTTATATTTTATTTTTTCACCAAAACTAAGCGATGTAGATAAGAAACCTCTTATTCCTTATTTTCTATTTGCACTTCTAGTCGCACCGTTACTAGGGTTTTATGATGGAGTTTTTGGTCCTGGGGTCGGTTCATTTTTCATAGTTGCATTTGTACTATTATTAGGTTTTAAGTTGGTGAGTGCCTTATCTTATACCAAGTTAGCAAATGTGGCTTGTAACTTAGGTTCTTTATCTATTTTCATCATTAAAGGATATGTCATTTTTCCAATCGCTTTAGTAATGGCTGGTGGGGCTTTTATTGGGGCTTCGATTGGCGCAAAATTTGCGGTAAGATTTGGATCAAGAGTGATTAAGCCTTTGTTAATATTGATAAGCTTATGTATGGCTCTAAAATTATTATTGGATCATAAGAACCCCATTTTCATATATTTTAGCCATTTCTTTTGATCTATTTATTACATTATTTGCATCTGAATAGCGTATTTTCTAGAGGCTCTTAAATCTGTTAAGAGCTCATTACTCTGAAATAGAACATACTATAGAAAAAGCTAAGCCCCGATTACCGAGACTTAGCTTTAAAATAATTTTAAATTAAAAATTACTTATTTGATGTCTGTAAACTCAGAAACAGGTTTGTTGACTTCAACTTTTGTACCTGCAAATTTTTCGCTCACAAACTTTTGTACTTTAGGTAAGTGGTAAAGTTCACCCAATTTCGTATAGATCGGGTCATTTTTATTCGCTTCAGCCACACCTAATAAGTTTACATAAAGCTTTGTAGACTGATCAATTGGCTCACGGAAGATAGAATCTTTCAGAACGTTTAAGCCGCCTTCAAGTGCCAATGTATTACCCAATACAATTGCATCAACGTCGTTTTTAACACGAACTGCTGTTGTCATTTGAATTGGTTTTAATTTTAAACCTTTAGGGTTTTCAGCAATGTCATTGGTCGTCCCTTTTACAGGGTCAAAGTCTGGTTTAAGTTTAATGAGTTTAGCAGACTGTAATAATGTTAATGCACGCGCTTCGTTAGCAGTATCGTTTGGAATCGCGATTGTAGCGCCTTGTTGGAACTCATCAACAGTTTTAACTTTATTTGCATAAAGACCCATTGGTTCCAAGTAAGTTGTCGCAATAGCAGCAACTTTAGCAGTATTTGAAGCGTTATAGGCTGCTAAATAGTTAAATGACTGAAACGCATTTACGTCTTGTTCGCCACTTGCTACAGATGTGTTCAACACAACGTAGTCAGTCAAGTTAGTCACTTCAAGTTTAATACCCGCTTCTTTAGTCTCAGGAAGCGTTGCAACATATTTCCATACGTCAGTGTCTGAACCTGTTGAAACAAGTTTAATTGTGCGTACTGACTCAGTTTTGTCATTAGCTGGTGCTGTATTTTCAGTTTGTGCAGGTTGTTTATTACATGCAGTCAGTGTGAGTACAGATGCGCTGAACAGGACACTAAATAATTTTTTCATAGATACATCCTAAAATGGGAAACGCCTACTCTACAAAAGAGCGAGGCATTCCCAACCATTGGGTCGAAATGCAATATTTGGCTGGAAGTAATTTCCAGATATATAAGGGTTTAGAAGCCTGAATTCAGCCTAATTTCTTCCTTGATATTGCTCGCTGAACAATAGACTTATGTTTTGAATCAGTTTCTAAATATTGGATCATCATATATCAATAAGTGAATATTCTACAAATAACTTGTTCGATTTTGATATATAGACACGCTCTTGGTAAGGCACTGATAATAAAAAACATATTATATAAATAAAACAGTTTTGATTAAAATATGTACTTATTTGATTTATATGAAATTTTCAGGATTTGTTAGCAATATTTAAGCTAACTATGGCGCTAATTTATAGGCTATGCATAAAAAAAGCCCCTGTTTTCACAAAGGCTTTTTAAATTAGTTAGTTAAGCTCAGTTTCAATTACTTATGAACCCAAGGCACAGCTGGTGAGCCAATCCACGCAGATTTAGCAGGAATATTTTCACCTTTCATCACTAAAGTTAAAGGTCCTAACACTGCATGGTGGCTAACATTGGCGTTATATAAAATAATACTACGTGAATTTACGACTACATCATTTCCAATATTCACTTGTCCAATTTTCATAATACGATCTTCAAACAAGTGAGTTTGTGGACCTGAAAAGCTATTAAATTCAGCACGGTCACCAATGCTTACACAGTCAAACTCAGTAATATCAGCCGTATCCATATAGACATCTTTACCAATTTGAACACCTAAAATACGCAAGAAGAATGGCAACATTGGCGTTCCTCTTAAGTAGTTTAAGAAGTTTGGAATCGCAACTGATTCATATAAGCTCGTGACTCCTTCACTTAACCATACAAACATGGTCCACATTGGCGCTGAACGCGGTTGATAACGACCAATTAAAGTCCACTTCATCAATGCAACAATAATGAAACAGCCGACACCATAGAGCAGTCCTGCAATGGTTAATGCTAATAGTCCTTTCGCTATGCCGTAGTTATTAATAACATCAATAACGTCTAATACAATCATATAACCTACGCCAATTGCGAGTGCAGCTGGCAATACAACGCGAAGGCCTTCAATAAAACCACGCATGAAACGGCGCTTGGCACTAGGTTTAAACGTTAAATGGTCAGGATATTTTTCAGCAGCTTCACGTGCAGGTAATAATAATGGCGGAGAACCAAACCAAGTTTGACCATCATACATTTCAAGGTTATCTGGTGTTTTTGATTGTACGCCAATTAAAACGTTATCTGGTAAAACAGTTCCATCAGCAATATAAGCACTGTTTCCGACAAAGCTACGGTTACCGATTTTGGTCGATTTTAATGTCATCCAACCGCCTTTGATCTCTTCATCACCCAACATTACCGCATCGGCAATAAAGCTTTCTTCCCCCAAAGTCAGCATTTCAGGAATAACACCATTTGCAGTAGAAATTTCGGTATTTTTACCTACTTTCGCCCCTAACATACGGAACCATGTTGGCGCATAAATCGTAGCAAACAGGCCGTGCAATGTTTGTAAGCTTGTTTCTAAAATTTGAGACGCAAACCATTTACGATAATAGGTGCTGCCATGAACAGCGTACGTTCCAGTCTCAAGACGAGGCAATGCAATTTTGCGTATTGCTGAAGAAATAACAGCAGTAATCATCATCATCATTGCACTAGCTGGAATCGCTAAAGCAAAATAATAAAGTGCGATTTGCAGGTGGTTATTCGGATTGATATTAAATACGTTTACATCTAACCAATCGACCAAAAGGAAACTTGGGAAAATTGGAATAAAGAAAAGACAAGCAATGATTAATGCACTAACACCATAATATCCATATTCAGCAATCTTACGAATAAACGATAATTTAGGACGTTCTGGCATTTTAGCGTGTTCATCTACATGCCCTATTTTCTTAGCTGGCGTACCATCCCAAATTTCTCCGGCTGGTACAACCGTGTCATATTCAATTGAAGTTAAGGCATTTACATGAGCTTGTTTTTCTAACACTGTATTTTCTTCTAATACAGCATATGAACCCACATAACTATCTTCTTTAAGATGAATTGAACCCAACACCAAATGACCATGTTCGACTTTGGCATTTTCTAAATTCACTTGAGAGCCAATACTCACACCATCTTCAACAGTTAATAACGATGGCATACGAATATGAACTGAACTAATGGTGACATCATGTCCAATTTTTGCGCCCAGTGCTTTTAAATAGAGGTTAAGTAAAGTTGAACCTGACAATAAATAAACTGGTGAAATATTGCTAATACGGTCTGCTAACCACCAACGGAAATACGTCATTCCCCAAAGTGGATAACGTCCTGCACCAATGCCCAGCATTAATAATCGTTTCACCATAATTGAAAGTACAAAACTACTAATAATAACGCTGATATAAACCAATAGAGACAACAAGATCGCATACGGGATGCTGTCTCGGGTTCCACCTGTAAAATAGTGATAGGTAAAGAATGGTGCCAACCATTGCAAAATATTAATCGAAATTAAAACTGGAATGGTCGCAAGCTGTGCAATACCACATAACCATTTATAAGTTTGATTACGCGGGTTGTCTTGCCCAATCTGGCTATCAAATAACGTTGGCTCTGGTTGCTCCAACATTAAAGCTGCAATAGCCCCCACTCTTCGGGCTTGATATAAGCTTTGAATTGTAAGATGGCTATATTCTTGATGTTCACGCAGATTTGAAACTAAAACAGCGGCTAAAAGTGAATGCCCACCTAAATCATCAAAGAAATCCGAATCTAGTTTAATCGGCATGTTCGGAAACAAGCGGTTCAAAATTTCAAATAAAATTTCTTCGGCTGGATTTTGCGGCTGATCAGATTCACTACGGTCAATCACACTAGTAAGCGGTCTTGCTTTTAATGCCTTACGGTCAATTTTCCCAGATAATAAACGTGGTACTTCTTCAATAATCTCAAAACGATTCGGTACCATATAAGGTGGTAAACGTTGAGCTAGAGTATGACGAAGCTGCTTAATTTCTATCGGTTGTTTAGCATCAAGCTCAGGTGCAATAAAAGCAATAAGCTGATCAATTCCGTCTTCTTGACGTAGAATTACTGCTGCTGTGCCAATGCCATCAATATCACAAAGTGCCGCTTCAATTTCACCGAGTTCAACACGGAAACCACGGATTTTCACCTGATCATCAGCACGGCCTAGGCAGTGTACTTGACCAAATTCATCAATTTTTGCCAAATCCCCAGTACGGTAAAGCAACTCTTCATCCGCACTCATTGCCCAAGGGTTTTCAATAAACTTATCAGCCGTTAAATCCGGTCGCCCTAAATAGCCTGGTGCCACACTCGGACCGAAAATACAGAGCTCACCTGTTTCACCTTGAGGCAGTAATTCTCTTTCAGCGTTAATGACTAACATGCCATAGTTTGGTAAAGGTTTCCCAATCGTGACAGGTTTACCACGTTCTAACGGCTCAAGGCTTGCAGTAACCGTAGTCTCAGTTGGACCATAGGTATTAAACATTTGATGGTGAGGTAATGCCCAACGGTCAACGAGTGAATCTGGGCACATTTCCCCGCCTAAGTTGATAATACGTAAATTCGGTACATCTTCAGGGAATAAAGCCAGTAATGTTGGTACAGCATGCAATACTGTAATTTGTTCCTGCTTTAATGTTTGGCATAAACGTTCAGGGTCACTCACCAAGTTTTTTGGAGCAATCCATAATGTTGCCCCAACCAAATAAGAAAGCCAGATTTCTTCAAATGACATATCAAAAGCGACAGAAAAGCCTTGATAGACTTTATCTTGCTCTTGAATATCTAAAATATTATTTTCACTACGTAGAAAGTGACAAATATTTTTCTGGGTAATCACAATACCTTTCGGCTTTCCAGTTGAGCCTGAAGTATAAATAATATAAGCAGGTTGATCGGAGGTCGTTCTAGCTAAAGGAATATTTTCACTGAGTGGCTTTTGAAGTTCAGTATTTGTCCATTTGGTTTGTGGCACGTCAGCTAAGTGTTCATACCATTCATCGGTAGTAATCATCCCCACAGCTTCAGCATCTTCAAGACAAACTGCAATACGGTCGGCAGGTGTATCCATATCAAAAGGAAGCCACGCTGCGCCACTCAAACAAATCGCCAATTGGGCTTTTAAAAGCTCAATACCACGAGGTACCCATAACCCAACAATATGACCTGGTTTTATCCCTCTTATCGTCAAATGTTGAGCCATAATTAAGGCTTGCTGATATAACTCCCCATACGTCAACGTTTTATTTGCTTCAATTAAAGCTGTTTTATCTGAGAGATTTTGAGCAGTTTGAATAAAAATATCGGCGAGTACTTCATCTTGCAAAAATTCGGGATGAAATTTACCACGAATAATATTTTTCGAGCTTGTTACGCATTGGTTCATTTTTATAACTCTCTTTAAGTTTTTGATTTAACTTAAATACAGTCACGTTTGGATTTTTATGACTTATTAAAGAAATCAATTGTTAGGCAACAAATTAAAGAGTTGAACTTAAATGAAGATTAAAGATTTTATTTTAAGCGTAGAGAGTGAGTTATTAACTTAGAAGAACAATCGATTTTTATGACTTATAAATCAAACGGGAATGACAACAAGGAAAAATATAGGCACGTATTTTTATAAAAATTAAATAGCGTTATTCAAAATTGATATAAGCCAAGAAAATAAAAAAATAGGCATAAAAAAAAGCCCTCGTCATTAACAAGGGCTTTTTAAGAATTTGGCGGAAGCGGTGAGATTCGAACTCACGGAGGACTCACACCCTCGTCGGTTTTCAAGACCGGTGCATTAAACCGCTCTGCCACGCTTCCAACGAGCGCTATAATATAAACAAAAACACAAGTTGGCAAATCTTTTATTTAACTTTTAATTCAAACGCTCAAAATAAATACAAATTGCTTTAGTTTTCTGGGTTTTCACTCTTTTCATAGCGAATTGTATTGATATACCAAAGCTTTTTCCCAGATGGCGTATGCACTTCAATCTCATCATCGACTTCTTTGCCGAGCAGTGCACGGGCCATCGGCGATTCAATCGAAATATGCTGCGGGTGATGATCATAAATTTCATCAATCCCCACAATACGTAAAGTTTTTTGCTCACCTTCTTCGTTTTCAATCTCGACCCAAGCGCCAAAATAAACTTTACCGGCTTGCTCAGGGGAGTAATCAATGATTTTTAATTCTTCTAAACGTTTTCCTAAATAGCGTACTCGTCGATCAATTTTTCTAAGTAGCTGCTTGTTGTATTGATAATCTGCATTTTCACTGCGATCACCCAAGCTTGCAGCCCAATTCACTTTCTTTGTGATTTCTGGTCTTTCTTCATGCCAAAGTTGTTTTAATTCAGCAACTAATTTGTCATGCCCTGATCGGGTGATTAAGTTAGATTTCATGATTAAAAACCACTGTTCAACAACATATCGCTTACAAGATGTAGCATTTTATACCCTATTTTCTCATATCAGAAGTGTATAAATTTTCTTCCTTAAGAAATTCATGTGTTTATGATGATATATCGAAGATTTAATTGTACGAAATTTGACAATACTTTTTTTCAATACTATGATGCGCGCAGATTAAATGTTGAGCATTTTTTAACCTTTTAGAAAACTATGTAGATTTTCTACACAGTTTGTTTTTTTCATTTCATGTCATTTTGAATGACGTCATGACTGCCCACCCCTTATTGAATTTATCAACTTTTAAAAGTTATGGCAGCTTATTGTCTGACTTTTTGGGCATAAATTATCTGTAGCGGAGACAACATGCACAGTAATTCAAGTTCAGGGTCGAGGCTTTGCCTTAACTCTTTATTTTCTTCTCTCCCGTTAAAAGCACTTGCACTCAGTACTATGCTTTTTCCATTTCATAGTATTAATGCAGGAAAAACCCTACAGTACAATACTGTAGTAAATACAAACACTCTAACTGTTGTTGCGGTAGAAAGCCCGACAACCGTTTTCAAAGAAGATCAGTTTTTACATGGTTTTGGTTACGACTTAGCACGTAACTATGCACAAAGCCTTAATGTAAAGCTGGACTTTAAAATCGTGGCAGACAATGCCACTGCACTTAGATGGGTTCAGCAAGGTAAAGCAAACTTTGCAATGACGACCGCAGGTTTAAGTACCATCGAGAACAAAGGTTTAATGTCCTTTTCTGCAAGTTGTGGTGACACAGTCGATTTGCAAAAAAATGGGTTAAATCCTGAGTTAAGCTGGGTGTTTAAACAAGCTGATGACCCTCTTACCCAAACTGCTAGTGGCTTTGTATGCCAAAGTAAGCAAAATGGTGTAACCCAGCAACTTGCTTCTTTCTATAATCGTAATGTGGTGAAACCAGAAGCTTGGTCAACCATTCAGCGTGACTTAACGACGCGTTTACCGATTTATAAAGCGAGCTTTAAACAAAGTGCAGCTAAATATGATCTTGACTGGCATTTACTTGCTGCCATTGGTTATCAAGAATCATACTTAAAGCCAGAATCTGTTTCTCCCACAGGTGTTCGTGGCTTAATGATGCTGACCAATAGCACTGCTCGAGCAATGGGTGTAAGCAATCGTAGTGATCCAGCTCAAAGCATTCAAGGTGGCGCGAAGTATTACGACCAGATGCTAAGTGAATATGATGATATTCCCTTCCCTGATCGGAACTGGTATGCACTTGTAGCCTATAATATGGGACCTGGTGCGGTAAACCAGATTCAGAAGCGCTTGCAAGCACAAGGGAAAGATCCAAATCAGTGGGTTAATCTCTACAATTATTTGCAAAGTAATAAAGCGCGTAATGGTCGATATAAGCAAGCGGTTCAATATGTCACTCGTATTCGTGCTTATCTTGAACATATCAAAACGGCGCAAACACGAATCAATATCTAATTTTTATTGTTTAAAAGTTGATAAACTCATTGTTTGTATAAATAAAAAGCTTACCTCTATGGGTAAGCTTTTTATATGAATTCTTTGAAATTTAAGCTGTTTGCTCTAATACTTTCTTAAATAAATCTTTTTGTTCTTGGCTTGGCTTTGCTGTTTGTAAAGCCATCAATTGAGACATATCGCCTTGAACTTTAATTTTACCAGTCATGAATGCCTGCATAGCAGCAGCCATATCAAACTCTAAGAATACTTTACGTAAAGTTTCAGCATCCATGTTTAAAGTTGTTTTGGCATTTGAAGACAAACCTTTTTTGATTTTACCCCCATCTAAAGCTAATTCGGTATTTCCAGAAGCATCTGTAACTACTAAATTAATTGCCAAATTAGCAAGAGCAGGTGGCAAATTAAGATCCCCTGCTTCAGCAGTTAATTTTTCGACAGTAGCAAACCAATCTTCAGTTAAAAATGCAGGCATGATTCTTCCTCAAATTTATTTGTTCAATTTCTCTAGTTGCCTATCCAGACAACATCATGTGAAGCAATTCTGCTTGAGCGTTGTTATAGCATGTAATTTAAATTTAGGGCTATGACTTTTTGTACGGAACATTCATTTTTTAGTATTTTGATACATTAAAGGCACTTGTTTATAAAGTGCCTTTAATTGACTTATCAAGTAGTTTTACTCAGCAGCAAAACTTAAGTTCACAACATCTAAGCGATTCTTAAGCTCTTCTGGATCTTTAAAATCCAGCTCGCGCTGAGAATCTAGGGCTTCGAAGTCAAACAGTTCACGGTCCGCTAATTGAGACGGAGATACGTTTTGTAACGCACCAAAAATGCTGTGTAAGCGTTTCGGATATTGTTTATCCCAGTCACGTAGCATTTCATTCAGCATGGCACGCTGTAAGTTTTCCTGCGAACCACAAAGGTTACATGGAATGATTGGGAACTGACGCAACTCGGCATATTTGATGATGTCTTTTTCTTCAACATATGCCAATGGACGAATCAGAATATTCTTTTTATCTGATGATAAAAGCTTTGGAGGCATCGCCTTTAAACTACCACCATGAAACAGATTTAAGAAGAACGTTGCAAGAATGTCATCGCGGTGATGTCCTAAAGCAACTTTAGTCGCACCAATTTCTTGTGCAAAGCCATACAAAGAACCACGGCGTAAACGGGAACATACTGCACAGTAGGTTTTACCTTCCGGTGTTAAACGCTTAGTAATGGTATAGGTGTCTTTTTCTAAAATGTAATATGGAATGTTATTTTCTTCCATATAACGAGGTAAGACATCTTCAGGAAAGCCTGGTTGCTTTTGGTCAAGGTTAACCGCAACAACATCAAAATTGATTGGTGCAATACGTTTAAACTGCAACATGATATCGAGCAAGGTATAACTGTCTTTACCACCAGACACACACACCATGACCTTATCGCCCTCTTCAAGCATATTGAAGTCACGAATAGCATGCCCAACTTGACGGCGAAGCTTCTTGAGCAAACGGTAATAGGCCGAGCTTGTTGGAAGTTCAGGCTTAAAATTAAATCCCTGATTAGACTCAACTGGCGCGTACATAGACGAGATATACCCATAAATAAAAATACCGCGCAATTTTATATGATTCGGACGAGAATCGCATCAAAAGAATAGTTTCAATTCTTGAAGTCGTCACATTGCTCCTGCATGATGCAAAAGTCGTGTTCTATTTTGACTAGCGCGTTCAAAATTTGTGCAAAGTGCTTACTTTTTGGACTTTTCCACAGTTTTCCACAAAACCTGTGGATAAAATTGTGGATTTCTTCGTACTTGACAAACTGTTTAGACCTTCTGTTAAGGGTTTTATTTAAATTGATCATTTTTTAACCAATGTTTTTTACCTTTAAATATCAACATGTTAGTCAAGTCAATAGAATCATTTTAAAAATAATTTTTAATTTTTTTTGATGAGCATTCGAACAAAACAGCTTGATTTTTTGAAAGAGTCGAAATAAAAAAAATTACACAAAAGTTCTTTCTGTAATATTTTTTGATAAACTCTTCGACAAGTTTTGAATATCTTAAAATTGTGAATAACATAAAATGAAAAAACCGGTTCAATTTCTTTTTTCTTGTTTACTGGGGATGACCACTTTTTCGGTCGGCATAACGTCGACTTCAGCAGGCCAAATGTATATTTACCAAGATAAAAATGGTAGTACATTGCTGACGAATCGAAAAAGTTATGATCAATCACTTAAAAAAGTAAAAGTGACCTATTACCCTGACAGTAATATTCATAGTTATACGAACTGGGGAGCTTCAGAGGCCTCTGTTCTACCAAGCTACAATAAAAATAAAAATGCTTTTGACCACATTATTAAACAGGCTGCACAGCAACACGGCGTATCAGAAGGCTTAATTAAGGCCGTCATGCATACCGAGTCAGGATTTAATGTAAATGCTCGCTCTCCAGTCGGGGCGCAAGGTCTTATGCAGCTTATGCCTGCGACTGCACGTCGATTTAACGTGACCAATGCCTTCGATGCTCAACAAAATATTTTTGCAGGTGCAAAATATTTAAGCTGGTTGCTCAAGCGTTTTCGTGGCAATACACAAATGGCTCTTGCTGCTTATAATGCAGGTGAAGGTAATGTTGATAAATACGGCGGTATTCCACCTTTTCGTGAAACACAAGATTACGTGCGCCGTGTAACCAGTCGATATCAAAACTTGTATTCATCTGGTTCAGGTTTTTCATCTTTTACTAATTCTTCTAATACTTCAGCGCAAGTATCTTCTCAGTCTTCTAATTTAACGGAAAACACAACAGCTCAAATAGCTGCGCCAGCACCTAAATATTCTTCTTCTCGTCAAATTGTGACTTTATCTAATGGGACATTTACTGATGCGCCTACGGGTACTTATGTCACGAACAACGCCACTGCTATTGCACATATTCGAATTGAATAAAAACTTTTACTGACGGATCTATTTCGTCAAATTTCTGTGCTTTAAATTGTAAAGATCTATTACCTGATCCTTACCATTTAGGCGAATTTAGCCAATAATTCTTTAAATTTAGGTACATTCTACTTCGTGAAAGAATGTATCAATTCCTTATTTTTTTCTTGAATTTTTCCCTTAAGCCCCGCATATTAGCTGCATGATTTAGAATTTGTAAATCAGATAACATTTTATTTATAAGAGGGTTTTCTCAATGATGCGGATTGGTTTGTTTTTGCTTACCAACCTCGCGGTACTGGTTGTAGCTGGCATTATTTTGTCACTCTTCGGTGTCGGTAGTTACCATGGCGCGGGTGGCTTGAATCTAGGCAACCTTTTAGTGATCTGTTTTGTGTTTGGTATGGTGGGATCTTTAATCTCGTTATTCATGTCAAAATGGATGGCTAAGAAAACGACCGGTACAGAACTGATCGACCCGAATGCTCCTCGTAACCAAGCTGAAAGCTGGTTATTGCAAACAGTCGCTGAACTTTCTCAGCGTTCTGGTATTAATATGCCAGAGGTTGGTATTTTTCCATCATATCAATCCAATGCCTTTGCAACAGGCTGGAATAAAAATGATGCCTTAGTTGCCGTTTCATCTGGTCTACTTGAGCGTATGAATAAAGATGAGCTCCGTGCTGTGCTTGCGCATGAGATTGGTCACGTTGCGAATGGTGACATGGTTACCCTAGCACTCATCCAAGGTGTCGTGAACGCCTTTGTTATGTTCTTTGCTCGTGTAGTCGGTGACTTTATCGACCGTAATGTTTTTGGTCGTCAAGATGATGAAGCACCGGGTATGGGTTACTTCGTTATTACCATGGTATTAGATATTGTCTTTGGTATTCTCGCTTCTGCGATTGTGATGTGGTTCTCTCGTTATCGTGAATATCGTGCTGATGAAGCCGGTGCGCGTTTAGCAGGTAAACAAGCAATGATTTCTGCATTATTACGTCTACAAGCTGAGACAGAAATGCCAGATCAAATGCCAAAAGAAATGAAAGCTTTCGCGATTGCGGAAGGTAAAGAACAAGGTTTCAGCTTAGCTGCTTTGTTCCAAACCCACCCAACAATTGAACAACGTGTGGCAGCTTTACATCAATTAGATTGCCCATAAAACGTTTAACGTGAAGAAATAAAGCCTCCAATCGGAGGCTTTATTTTTATTACATTGATTGATAAAAGCTCCACAGATAACTTGCTCCCCACCAAACAGCCAAGCCAATTAATAGTAGTACAAAAGCACCTAATAAATCGGGTATATGTAACCATATCCAACTCACCACAGGATTACGCCAGAAGGCTGAGTGCTGCTGCTTCTTTTCAAGCTTTTCATGTAAATATGGATGAACGACATGAATATCACTTTGAATCGCATATTCTTCACGTATGTGCGTATGCACCACATCTAATGCTTTTCTACTAGGTCGTATAAATATATCAAAAATAGTTCCTGCAACTGGAACAAAGCCCACTACAGCATCTACAACTGCCAGTTTAATGACTGGAGTTAATTTATATTGGGGTACACCAATCTGTTTAGCCTTATAAATGGCATAGCACGTCAGCGCGAAACCAGCAACATCACCAGCAATTGGAATCGTACTTAATGCAGCATCGGCACCAATACCCTGCTTTGTAAAAGGAATGCGAACTGCGCTGTCCATCATGGTGGCAAACTTGGCAAGGTCTCGTTCTAGTGCGATGACCTGCTGCTCTGTTAATTTTTTTTCTTGAGGCATCTAAATCAAATACACTAAGGAAAGTTAAACTTAATATACTTGATTTAATGCCTCTTTTTAAAATAGTTTGCTTTTAACTAGAAGCTTTCGATCTAAACAATGAACGAAGCAACACGTACATCACTGGAATAAAGAATAAAACCAGCACAGTACCAAACATAACACCACCTAAAATACTAATACCGATTTCTTGGCGACTCACAGCCCCTGCGCCTTGAGCAAAGACCAAAGGGATTACTCCAGCACCAAAGGCTAAGGAAGTCATTAGAATGGGTCTTAAACGCAAGCTAGCACCTTCTAAAGCCGCTTGAATCGCGTTCTTACCCTTTTCTTGAGCCAAGGCTGCAAACTCAACAATCAAAATTGCGTTTTTGCACGATAAGCCAATCGTGGTTAACATTGCGATTTGGAAATACACGTCATTTGGCAGTCCAAAAATATAAGAGAAAATTACACTTCCCCCTACGCCAAGCGGAATTGATGTCATCACAGCGGCTGGAATGCTCAAGCTTTCATATAGAGCTGCTAAACACAAGAAAATAAAGCCCGCTGAAATTAAATATAACCAGACGGCCTGATTAGTCGACTTCTGTTCTTCAAAAGATAAACCTGTCCACGCTAAACCCACATCCTTTTGCTGATTTACGAGTTGTTCAACATCTTTCATTGCCTGACCTGAACTGCTGCCACTCGCAACATCTGCCTGTAGCTGTAAAGCACTATATCCCATATAGCGTTTTACGATTTCAGGAGCTCCGCCCCAGCTAAAGTTAGCAAATGAACTAAAAGGCACCATTTCATTTTGGTTATTACGTACAGACCAGTTATATAAATCTTCTGGTTTCGATCTGAACTCAGCATCACCTTGAATCATGACACGCTTAATACGACCACGGTCAATAAAGTCATTCACGTAAGTCCCACCCCACGCACTCGACAGAGTGTTATTAATCGCAGGGAGTTCTAAGCCATTTGCTAATGCTTGTTTCTGGTCAATTTTGATATTTAGGTTTGCTTTACTATTGGTTGATTGCTTATCAAAGTTTTCAAAACTTGAGTAGCTTTTGCTCTGTGTTTGCAACTGACGGAAGGTGCTATCTAGAAAATCTTGCCCCTGCCCATTTAAATCTTGAATCCATAAATCCATACCATCAGTTTGACCTAGACCATTGACCGAAGCAGGTAAAGTCACATTGATTTGAGCATTATTAAAACGGCTAAAATATTTCATCGCACGCTTTTGTATAGCGTCTGCCGAATCATCTTTTCCTGTACGCACATCCCATGGTTTTAAAGCAATAAATCCTTGTGCCAAGTTCTGTCCTGTACCCGAGTAATTTCGGCCATAACGGATTAAAACTAAGTCGACATTTTTATCTTCTTGAGTCAGGAAATATTGACGAACTTGTTCACCAATTTTCTGACTTTGAGAAATTGGGGCACTATCCACAAGCTTAATTTGAACACTTAAAATGCCTTGATCTTCTTTAGGAATAAATCCACTTTTTAAACCACTATAGAACAGTGCGAAAACAGCAATCAAAGCCACAAAAATCACAACAACCGATTTACTGTAACGAATGCTTGTTTGTACGATCTTGATATATTGATTTTTAAGTTGATCAATTTTTTGGTTAAACCAAACCGCCCAACGCATAGGCTCAGGGTTAGGTTTTAAAATTAGGGCACACAAAGCAGGTGTTAGGACTAGGGCAACGACGAGCGATAACGCCATAGCGGCAACTAAAGTAATAGAAAACTGGCGGTAAATAACCCCAATTGAACCACCTAAAAAAGACATTGGAATAAAAACCGCAGTTAAAACCAATGTAATCCCAATTAAGGCACCACTAATTTCTCCCATCGACTCAATGGCTGCTTCTTTCGGTGTTAAGTGCTGTTCATGCATGAGCCGTTCAACGTTTTCCACGACTACAATTGCATCATCAACTAACAAGCCGATGGCGAGCACCAGTGCAAATAAAGTTAAGGTGTTAATACTAAAACCAAGCACATATAAGACAGCAAAAGTTCCTAAAATAACAACCGGCACAGTAATACTCGGAATGAGTGTAGCGCGCCAGCTTTGTAAAAATAGGAACATCACCAAAATAACGAGAATAATCGCTTCAATAAGCGTCTTCACTACTTCCTTAATCGACTCTTGAACAAACGGCGTGTTATCTCGTGGATAAACAATTTTATATCCGGCTGGTAACTTGCTTGTAACCTGATCTAGAGTTTGATGAATAAGCTTAGAGGTTTGAATTGCATTCGCACCTGAAGATAACGAAATACCTAAACCAGCAGCAGGATAGCCATTAATGGTATTAAAAGACTGATAATTTTCTGCACCCAACTCAACTCTGGCAATATCTTTTAAATAGACATAGCTCGCTGTTTGATTTGCTTTTACTACAATATTTTTAAACTCTTCAACTGTTTTTAGTCGAGAACCGGCTGTAACTTTCGTATTTAAATATTGCCCATCGATAACAGGTAAATCACCAATCGCACCTGCGGCCACCTGTGTATTTTGAGCGGTGATTGCACTGGCAACATCACTTGGCATTAAATTATATTGTTTTAATTTATCGGGGTTTAGCCAGATTCGCATTGCATATTGCGAACCAAAAACATCCGACTCGCCTACCCCTTCAATACGGTTCAGGTCATCTACCACATGCGTAGTTAAGTAATCCGATAGCTCAATATTGCCTGATTTACCTGTCGAGTCATATAAACCTACCACCATAAAAGTATCGCCGAGTGACTTACTTACCGTCACCCCTTGGCGTTGCACTTCATCGGGCAAACGTCTTATGACGCCACTAATACTATTTTGTACTTGTACCTGTGCCGTATCAGGATTTGTTCCATTATCAAAACTAATCGTAATTCGGCTACGTCCAGATGAGTCACTGGTCGAACTGAAATAAAGTAAGTGATCTATACCCTGTATTTGCTGTTCTAAAATCTGAGTAACACTTTGCTCAACCGTTTGTGCATCTGCCCCACTATAACTTGCCGATACTGTAATTTTTGGAGGGGCAATATCAGGATAACGTTCTACGGGTAAATTCAGCACCGAGAAAATACCAAATGCCATAACAATAATTGCTAGTACACTGGCAAAAATAGGGCGCTGAATAAAGAATTTAGATAGCATGGCTGCTCAGAATTAAGTCGTCAATTAACAGGTGGCAATACCGAATTCGGCATCTTGATCATCAACGAGCGATATATAAAAGACAAGTAGAATTAACACAATAAATGCAATTAAGACAAAAACAAAGCCAGAATGGGCATTTCCTACAAACCCATAAACAAGGTTTTAACAAGTGTCACTAAAAATTCATGAATTCTTCATGATCATGTCAAGTTCAATCGGGAGACTAGTTTCGTTTAGACTAAAACAATATGAGTAGAATTATGTTTAAAAAAGCAATTTTATGCTTAAGTTTAATTAGCTTAGTTGGTTGTAATGACGATGATAAAACTGAAAACACACCAACTACGCCAGAATATCAACTTCCTAAAATTCTAGTAGTAGGACACCGTGGCGCTAGCGCTTTACGTCCAGAACACACTTTAGCTTCATATCAAAAAGCCATAGATGATGGTGCAGATTTTATTGAACCAGATCTAGTATCCACAAAAGATGGTGTATTGGTTACTCGCCATGAAAATGAGATTGGCGGCACAACCAATGTAAGTACCTTAAGCCAGTTTGCAGACCGTAAAATAACAAAAAATATTGATGGTAAAGACTTAACTGGTTGGTTTACAGAAGACTTCACTTTAAGTGAATTACAGCAACTTAAAGCGCGTGAACGTATTCCTGAGTTCCGACCGGCAAACACAGCTTATAATGACCTTTACCCTGTCCCAACTCTAGAACAAGTGATTGAGCTGGCTGAAGCAAATTATAAGAAAACGGGAAAAATTATTGGTTTATATATTGAAACCAAACATCCTACTTACTTTAAAAATCATAATCTGGCAATGGAAGATGCCCTTCTTAAAACATTAGCCAAATATAAATATACGCGTGATATTGCGCCTGTTTATTTACAGTCTTTTGAAGTGAGTAATTTAAAATATTTAAAAGATCAGCTCGACCTTCATAAAACGATTAAACACGCACAAATCATTCAACTATATGATGCTAAGACTTCACAACCAGCCGACTTTGTTGAATCTGGAGAAACTAAAACTTATGCCGATTTAGCCACAGCACAAGGTTTAAAAGACGTGGCTAAATACGCAAACGGTGTAGGACCAAGTAAAGGCTATATTCTTAACTTTAATAACAATGGCTCAGTTCAAAAGACTTCATTTATTTCTGATGCACATACGGCTGGCTTAAAAGTACATCCTTATACTTTCCGTCCAGAAAATAACTTTCTACCAACATCTTTAAAATGCAGTCAAGATAAACCAGCTGAGCGCTGTCCAACTGGTGCTTTAAAAGAGTTTGAAGCATATTTCAAAGCGGGCGTTGATGGCGTCTTTACAGATGACCCAGCATTGGGCCGTGAAGCTGTTATTAATTATGAAAAAGCCGCAAAATAATTAAAGTTTTTAATAAAAAAACAGGGCAATAAATGCCCTGTTTTTTTATTTCTCTACGACATTATCAAAATAGAGCGGGATCCACTGATATTGCTCAGCATTCACTTTATAAACATGACCAATGCCTGGGAATGGTAAATGTGGTGCTGCGACCCACTGCTGTTTATTTGAAATTTCAGCGAACATTTTTAAACGGGTATTAATCGCCTGCTCAGAATTCACATCAAAATCCACTCCTGTTTTTGGAGCATCAAACTGCAAAGAATGTGAGTGAACGATGTCTCCAACAAAAATGATTTGCTGATCATTACTCTTTAAGCGAAAGCTGTGATGACCAGGCGTATGGCCACGCGTATCGATCACTTCAAAGCCTTGAATAACATCACCATCTTTAAATGTCTTGAATGCTTTTTTTGCTTGATATGGAGCAAGAGCAGTTTTTACGTTTTTCACAGTACCTAAATAGCTTTCTTTTTTATCTGTTGGCACTGTTTTTTCAGAAGCTGGATTTAACCAATAATCAGCCTCGCGTTCATGTGCATAAACGGTTGCATTTGGAAATACAGCTTTTCCATTTTGAGCAATACCGCATACATGGTCTGGGTGTAAATGTGTGAGCAATACTGTTTTTACATTTGCAAGTTGATAACCTGCCAATTCAATATTTTTTGCAATCGAGCCAAGCTGTGGACCAAAGCAGCTTGCTGCGCCACTGTCTACAAGCGTCAAACTTTTACCATCGTCTACTAAAAATGCATTGACTGAAGTTTGAATCCCCTTCTCATTCACAGCAGCATATTTAGTTAATATTTTAGTTTTCTGAGTCTGATTTAAGTTTTTAAACAAGTTAGGATTCAGATAAATCGTGCCATCAAGTAAAGAGGTTACACGGTATTTGCCAAATTGATGCTTATAATAACCCGGTACTTGTTGGGTGGGAGCTTGCTCTGCATACGTTGCATGCATGCTACAAAATGCAAGACCCAAAGCTACACATAATTTTTTCATCTCTTCTTCTCTATTCAGTTATAAAGTCAAAATCTTTAAAAAAGATTTAATAATTTTTTAAGACCCAAATTGTATAATGCATGAAATGTGTCAGAAATATAAGTAAATGAATAGCTATTCTCCTTATAAGGGCAAAACTGGTCTTAAGCGTATATTAAATGCAACGGGCTACTCTATTTCCGGATTTAAAGCAGCGTATAAAAATGAGGCAGCTTTCCGTCAAATTGTTTTTATTAATCTTATTTTAATTCCAGTCAGTTTTTTTCTTGATGTAACCCGCAGTGAACATGTCTTACTCATTATTGTATGTTTGTTTGCAATGATCGTTGAACTGTTCAATTCAGCTATTGAAGCAGTGGTTGATCGAGTTTCTCTTGAAAAACATCAACTTTCTAAAAATGCAAAAGATATGGGAAGTGCTGCTCAATTTGTTGCACTTTCTATTATTGCCATTACATGGTTGTTCATTTTATTAGGATAAAAAAAACCATGCTTATAAGTAAATAAGCATGGCTGTAACAAAGAGGAACTTCTAGCTGCTGTTCCTGTTTTTTAATATAAGTCATTGAACTTAACGATTTCTTAAAATCACGTAAAATAAAAAATCCCTGCATTTGCAGGGATTTTTTTAGTTAAAGCGCTGATGTGTTATTACATCATGCCGCCCATACCACCCATACCGCCCATATCTGGAACAGCTGGTTTATCTTCTGGAATGTCAGTAATCATACATTCTGTAGTTAACATTAAACCAGCTACAGAAGCAGCGTGTTCAAGTGCAGAACGAGTTACTTTAGCAGGGTCAAGAATACCCATTTCTAACATATCGCCATATTCGCCAGTTGCAGCGTTATAACCGAAGTTACCTTCACCAGCTTTAACTGCATTAATCACTACAGATGGCTCATCACCTGCGTTTGAAACGATTTGACGAAGTGGAGCTTCGATCGCACGGCGTAAAATGTTGATACCCGCAGTTTGATCTTCGTTAGCACCTTTTAGGTTGTCTAATACATTTACAGCACGTACTAGCGCAACACCACCACCAGCAACAACACCTTCTTCAACTGCTGCGCGAGTTGCATGAAGTGCGTCGTCTACACGGTCTTTCTTCTCTTTCATTTCAACTTCAGTTGCCGCACCGATTTTAATTACAGCAACACCGCCAGCTAATTTAGCAACACGTTCTTGTAATTTTTCACGGTCATATTCTGAAGAAGATTCTTCAATTTGAGCACGGATTTGTTGAACACGCTCAGCGATTGCAGCTGCATCACCAGCACCATCAACAATCACAGTGTTTTCTTTAGAAACAGTGATCTTGTGTGCAGTACCTAAATCTTGAAGAGTCGCTTGTTCTAAAGACATACCAACTTCTTCAGAAATAACAGTTGCGCCAGTCAAGATCGCGATGTCTTGAAGCATTGCTTTACGACGGTCACCAAAGCCAGGAGCTTTAACAGCACATACTTTGATAATACCGCGCATGTTGTTTACAACAAGCGTAGCAAGTGCTTCGCCTTCAACATCTTCAGCGATGATAAGAAGTGGTTTACCAGTTTTCGCAACTGCTTCTAAAACAGAAATCAATTCACGAATGTTACCGATTTTTTTGTCAACAAGGAGAATGAACGGGTTTTCAAGTTCAGCCGTTAATGTATCTTGCTTGTTTGCAAAGTACGGAGAGATATAACCACGGTCAAACTGCATACCTTCTACAACGTCTAATGCGTCTTCGAAGCCAGAACCTTCTTCTACAGTGATTACGCCTTCTTTACCTACTTTTTCCATCGCTTGAGCGATAAGTTTACCAACAGTAGTATCAGAGTTTGCAGAGATAGAACCAACTTGTTCGATCGCTTTAAAATCATCAGCAGGTTTTGCATTTGAACGGATATTTTCAACTACAGTTCTTACTGCGATATCGATACCACGTTTTAAATCCATTGGGTTCATACCTGCAGTTACAGATTTGATCCCTTCATTCAAAATTGCTTGAGCAAGTACAGTTGCAGTAGTCGTACCGTCACCAGCGATGTCGTTAGTTTTGCTAGAAACTTCACGAACAAGTTGAGCACCCATGTTTTCAAACTTGTCTTTTAATGAAATTTCTTTAGCAACAGTTACACCATCTTTAGTGATGTGTGGAGCGCCGAAAGAACGGTCAATAACAACGTTACGACCTTTAGGGCCTAAAGTTACTTTAACAGCATCTGCAAGTACGTTTACGCCTGCAATCATTTTTGAGCGAGCTGAATCACCAAATTTTACGTCTTTAGCTGACATATTAAACTCCGAATCTTTTTAAATACTGAATCTGATAATGGATTGAGTTATGGATTGATTAGCCTTCCAACACAGCTAAAATATCTGACTCTTTCATGATTAAGAGTTCTTCACCACTTACTTTCACTGTTGTACCTGCATAAGTACCAAACAATACTTTGTCACCAACTTTAACATCCAAAGCACGTACGCCATTCTCAGTGATTTGACCATTACCTACTGCAATTACTTCACCTTGCGAAGGTTTCTCTGCAGCAGAACCTGGAAGTAAAATACCACCAGCAGTTTTGGTTTCTTCTTCTACGCGACGAATTACAACGCGATCATGTAATGGACGAATGTTGCTCATAATTAACTCCACCAGACTAAGTCTTTTTGATTAATCGTTATTGCCATAATCCAGAGCAATAACAAAATATTTAGATGTCACTTTTGTGGGGATGAAAAAAAACGCTTCAAGGGGAAAATGAAAAAAAACTTATCTTTTTTGGTCGTTTTTTAACAGGTTGTGAAGAGTTTTTATTAAATTTAAAGCACAAAATAAAAGGGACTATTTTCATAGCCCCTTTTATTAAAAAAAATAACAATATTAAACAACAAGTTGTTGGTTATTTAACAATTCATCCAATGTTGTATTTACATGATTCAAAGTAATCAATGAAATACTACTAAACATTGTACCTTCACCGTCTCGGTCAAGACTAATAGTTGTGTTTCCAGCGTATTGTTCTACGCTAATAAATTTCGCCAATGTGCTCACATCTTTAGAATAGTCAATTAATAGTTCACTTAAATCGATTTTGTCAGCTTGGAGGTCAGTTCTTACATCACCTAAAGTAAAGTCTAATACCGTATCATGTCCATTCCCGCCAGTCGCATCTTGGCTATTTAGCAATTGAAACAAAATAGTATCAGCACCATCATTAGTCATATAGGTCTCGGTACCTTTCACGCCCATTCAAAATGTTATTACCAGAGTTACCTGTTAAAAGGTTATCTAAAGTATTGCCTGTTGCATTTAGATGAGCAGAACCAACCAACTCCAAGTCTTCAACATAACGACCACTTTCTATATTTGTCGACCAATCAGAATATCCAACCAGACTATAACTCACAGAGCTAATTATTTTATCGTGTCCACCAAAATCCGTATCTTTAAGTTCAGACCCAACTATTTGTGTTTCCGAATAACCA